>NZ_JAHLEK010000016.1:0-8848 GCF_020131375.1 Pseudonocardia sp. ICBG1034 | reverse complement strand
ATGATCGCCGGGATCGCCGTGCTGGGCACCGTGACCGCGACCATCGCCAGCTGGTTCACCGAGCAGATCCAGCGGTCCCGTACCGAGGCCGCCCGCCGCGACGAGCCCGACCCCGCCGGGCCGGGCACCCCCGACCCGGCCACCTGGACCGAACTCCTCGCCGAGCTCCGCCGGCTGCGCTCCCGCCTCGACGAGCTGGAGGCGGCCCCCGGGCAGCCGCCCGGCTGACGCCGCGTCAGACCGGCGGGGACAACCCGGCGTCGTGCACCAGCAGCGCCACCTGGACCCGGTTGTTCAGGTCCAGCTTGGTCAGGATCGCCGAGACATGGGTCTTCACCGTCGCCACGCTGATGTGGTGACGGGCGGCGATCTCGGCGTTGGACCGGCCCGCGCCGAGATCGAGGGCGATGGTGCGCTCCCGCTCGGCGAGGCGCTCCAGCCGTCGCCGGGCCGCGGCCCGGGTGCTGTCCCGGTCGGTCTCGGCGACCCGGTCGATGAGCCGGCGGGTCACCTCCGGCGAGAGCACCGGACGGCCCGCGGCGGCGTGCCGGACGGCGAGCACGAGCTCGTCGGGCGGGGTGTCCTTCAGCAGGAACCCGGCGGCGCCGGCCCGCAGCGCGCGCAGCACGTGGGCGTCGGCGTCGAAGGTGGTCAGCACGACGACCTGCGGCGCGCCGGGGCGGCGGCGCAGCGTCTCGGTGGCGGTGAGCCCGTCGGTGCCCGGCATCCGGATGTCCATCAGCACGACGTCGGGCCGGTGCCGCTCGGCCAGCGCGACCCCCTCGGCCCCGTCCCCGGCCTCGGCGACGACGGTCAGGCCGTCGGCGCCGCGCAGCATCATCGACAGTCCGAAGCGGACGACCGGGTCGTCGTCGACGATGAGCACCGCGACGGGGTCGGAGGTGGTCACGACGGCCACGGTAGCCGCATCCCGGTCCGCCACCCGCCGTCCGGGGTCGGGCCGTGGTCCAGCCGGCCCCCGACGAGCGTCGCCCGCTCGGCCAGCCCCCGCAGCCCCTGCCCGGCCCCCGGCCGGTCGGCGCGGGCGGGCCGGGCCGGTGCCGGGTTCGCCACCTCGACGACGAGCCCGTCCCCGGCCCCGCCGGTGACCGTCACCGTGACCGGGGCACCCGGCGCGTACGTGCGCGCGTTGGTGAGGGCCTCCTGCACCAGCCGGTAGGCGGTGCGCCCCGCGGTCTCGGGCACCGGGTGCTCCCCGGTGGTGACGCCGGGCCCGTCGTGCAGGACGACCGCGGTCCCGGTCCGGCGGGTCTCCTCGAGCAGCTCCCCGACGTCGGTGATCCCGGGCAGCGGCAGCTCCCCCACCGGCGCCCGGAGCACCCCGATGACCTCCCGCAGGTCCTGCAGGGCGCGGTGGGCGTTCTCCCGCACGACCTCGGCGGCCCGCGCGGTCTCCTCCGCCGGCGCGTCGCGGTGGAACGCCAGCGCCCCGGCGTGCACGCTGAGCAGCGACAGCCGGTGCCCGAGCACGTCGTGCATCTCCCGGGCCAGCGCCTCCCGCGCCTCGTGCGCGGTGCTCTCGGCCCGCAGCGCCGCAGCGGACTCGGCCATCGCGGCCCGCTCGTGCAGCGACTCGACCAGCAGCCGGCGGCTGCGCACGACCAGCCCCCAGCCGAACACCGCCGCGTGTCCCGCCACCAGCGCCCCGACCAGCAGCCACAGCGGGGCCTCCGGCGCGGGCCGCCAGAGGTAGTACACCGCGAACGACGCGAAGCTGCCCAGGAACACCGCGGCCGAGACCCGGGCCGGGCAGCGGGCGGCGACCGCGAACAGCGCGACCAGCCCCGGGACGGACGCGAACTCGGAGAACGTGCACAGCACGACGACGCCCACGGCCACCGGCAGCGGGTAGCGGCGCCGCCACCAGAGCGCGACGCAGGCGAGCATCCCCGCCACGACGTCGACACCCAGCAGCAGCTCGGGCCCGCCCGGCGACGACACCACCCGCAACCGGGCCATGAGCAGCCCGATCAGGGCCGTCACCACGACCACCAGGCCGTCGACGACCCACCGCCGGTACGCCGCGACATCGGTCATGCCGCCGAGGCTAGGGCCCGTACCGGTGCGGACGCCTCCGTCCCGAGGCCCGGACGCACTCATCCTTCGGACGGACCCCGCACGGGCAGGACACTCCCCCGGACCGATCCGGACGGCCGGGTGGCCGCCGCAGCATCGGCCCGATGCCCGCCCCGCACCGACGCCTCCGACCGCTCGCCGTACTCGCCGCCGCCGTCGCACTGGCCGTCACCGGCTGCGCCGCGGCCGTACCCGCCGCACCC
This sequence comes from Pseudonocardia sp. ICBG1034, assembly GCF_020131375.1. NCBI lineage: Bacteria > Bacillati > Actinomycetota > Actinomycetes > Pseudonocardiales > Pseudonocardiaceae > Pseudonocardia > Pseudonocardia sp. ICBG1034. The sequence continues at coordinate 6,548 of NZ_JAHLEK010000016.1, read as the reverse complement.
GCCGTCCCGCCGCCCGACCCGGTCACCTGGACCGGGTGCGGTCCCGGCCTGGAGTGCGGCACCCTCGAGGTCCCCCAGGAGTACACCGACCCCGACGGCCCCCGGGTCGCCCTCGCGGTGATGCGGCACCGCGCCACGGATCCCCAGCGCCGGATCGGCACCCTGTTCTTCAACCCGGGCGGCCCCGGGGTCGCCGCGACCGACACGCTGCGCGCGATGCCCGCCACCCCGGGGTCGGCGGGCACGTTCGGGCCGGAGGTGCTGGCGCGCTTCGACGTCGTCGCGATGGACCCACGCGGCGTCGGCGCCTCGTCGGCGGTGCGCTGCCGCACCGACGCCGAGCGCGCCACGGCCGCCGCGAGCACCGCCGCCGACCCCGCCGTCCCCGGCGGCGCCCCGCTGCCGACCCTGCTCGCCGAGGCGAGGGCGCTGGCCGAGGGCTGCGCGACGCACCGGACCCCGGCGTTCCTGGCGAGCCTGTCCACCGACAACGTCGCCCGCGACCTGGACCGGCTCCGCACCGCGCTCGGCGAGGAGACGATCACCTACTACGGCATCTCCTACGGCACCGTCGTCGGCCCGATGTACGCCACCCTGTTCCCGGACCGGGTCCGGCAGATGGTCCTCGACGCGCCCGTCGACACCACGCTGTGGACCGGGGACCCCCTGGAGTTCCTCGACGAGGTCGCCGTCGCGAGCGAGCGGACCCTCGGCGCCTGGTTCGACACCTGCCGTACGGACGGTGCCGCGGTCTGTCCGTTCGGCGCCGGCGACCCGGCCGCCGCGTTCGACGCGCTCGTCGCCGGTCTCGAGCGGCGCCCCGCCCCGGCCCGGGTGGTGGAGGGCCTCGCCCCGGCCGGCGTCGTCGACGGCGCCATGCTGCTGGAGACCGCCCGCGGCGCGGCGGGCGAACGCACCCTCTGGCCGGTGCTGACGACGACGCTGGCGACCGCGCAACAGGGCGACGGCACCCTCGCCCACCTGCTCCACCGCAACCTGACGGTCTCGCCGTTCGGTGTCCCGACCGCGACGCAGGAGCAGCACACCGCGGTGCGCTGCGCGGACTGGAACACCCCGGCCGACGTCGGCGCGCACACCGCGGCCGCCGAGCGCGCGGTCGAGCACGCACCGCGGATCGGCACCCGCGCCGCCTACAGCGCGCTGGCCTGCGCGGTGTGGCCCGCGCCGAACACCGACCGGGTCACCGCACCGCTGACCGGCGCGGGCGCCCCGCCGACGCTGGTGGTCGGCGGCAGGCTCGACCCGGTCACGCCCCACGCCTGGGCGGAGCGGACGGCCGACACCCTGGACCGGGCGGTCCTGCTGACCCGCGAGGGTGTCGGGCACGGCTCGTACGGCACCGACCCCTGCGTCGACGCCGCGGTGGAGGCCACGCTGCTCGACACCACGCTGCCGGCGGCGGGCACCGTGTGCACACCGCCGCGGGCCACCACCCGTCCCGGGGCGGTCCCGGGTGGCTGAGGTCAGCCGTGCGTGTGCCCGTGCACGGCGAGGTGGGCGACGACGTCGCCGGGCCTCACCCCCGCACCGCGGCCGCGAGGGCCGCGAGGTCGTCGGGGTGCATCCGGGCCGGGACCGGCTCCGGTGCCGCGGCACGCAGCCGGTCCCGTTCCGCGGCGAGCCCGTCCCGCTCCCGGCGGGTGTCGTCGAGCCGGCGGGTCAGCTCCTCGACCGCGGTGCGGGCGCTCTCGTGCTGCGCACGCAGCCCCTCGGCGACGGCGCGGGCCTCGGTCAGCAGGTCGCGCTGCGCGGCGAGCCGGCTGCGCTGCTCGACGACGGTCTCGACCAGACCCGCCCGGTCGGCGACGACCGCGGCGTGGTCGGCCCGCAGCGCCGTCAGGTCGGCGTCCAGGCGGTCCCGGTCGCGGGTGGCGGCGTCGGCGCGGGCGAGGGCGGTATCGCGCTCGTGCTCGGCGGTCCGGGCGGCGAGCAGCGCGGCCTCCCGGTCCCGGGTGGCGGTCGCGGCGGTGTCCCGGGCCTCGCGGGCGTCGGCGACGGCGGCGTCCCGGGCGGCGACGGCGTCGGCGGCCTGCTGCCGCGCCGCACCGAGGGCCTCGGTCGCCGCGAGGGCGGTGGCGGCGGCCTCCTCGGCCCGGGTCACCGCCTCCGCCCGCTCCTGCCGGGCCTCGGTCGCGGCCCGGTCCGCCTCGCGGGCCCGGCGCTCGGCCGTCTCCCGGGCGGTGTCGGCCTGCCGACGGGCGGCGTCGGACTCGGCGGCGCCCGCGCGGGCCGCCTCGGTGGCGGCCAGGGCGTCGCGCTCGATCTCGTCGAGCCGGTCCAGCACAGCGGTCAGCGCCCCGGACAGCTCGGCCACCGGCCCGGCGAGCGCGCCGACGTGCTCGCGGAGCCGGTCCGCGTCGAGCGCGAACGCCCCGGTCCCGGTGTCGAGGCCGAGAGCACCGAGGGCCTCCCGCTCGGCGCGGGCCATCTGCGCGCACGTCCGCCCCTGCTCCCACCGGGTATCCCGGCAGAACGACCGCGGACGGCCGCCCTGCGGCCCGGGCGGGGGCAGCTCCGCCCGGCACCGGCTGTATCCGCACCGCACCACCGTGTCCGTCACGTCGGCCATGCTACCGGTTCGGTTCATACGAACTGCTGCACGGTTCTTGGTTCAGTTACCTGAACTAGCACAACACGGGATAATGCAGAGAATCCCGGGTCGGCCGAGCCACGGGTGCATCGACCGTCGCCGGGGCGCGCGGGAGCACGCGGGGAACCGGGGGGCGGCGGAGGGATCGAGCGTGGCCGCGCGGCGTCGGGCCCCGGTCACCGGCGATAGCCTGGTCGTGACCCGGGCGGGAGGAGCAGCGATGGGCAGGACACCGTGGATCGGGCCGAAGCGGGTCGGGTGGGGGCTGCGCCCGCAGACCCGGCAGGGCCGGGTGGTGACGGCGGCGTCCGCCGCCGCACTGCTCGTCGTCCCGGTCGTGCACTGACCGTGCACCCGGTCCCGCGCCCCGCCGACCTCGACGCCGTCCGCGACTCCTACGACCGCGTCGCCGACAACTACGTCGACATGGTCGTCACCACCGGCCTCGGTGACGTCCGCACCCATCCCTGGCTCCGGGCCGCCATGGACACCTTCGCCGACGCCGTCGCGGGCCGCGGGCCGGTCCTCGACGTCGGCTGCGGGCCGGGGCAGGTCACCGCCCACCTCGTGGAGCGCGGCGTCGACGCGTCCGGGATGGACCTCTCCCCCGCCATGGTCGCCCACGCCCGGCGGCTGTACCCGCACTGCCGGTTCTCGGTCGGCTCGGCCACCGAGCTCGCGGTCCCCGACGCCTCGCTCGCCGGGGTCCTGGGCTGGTGGTCGCTGTTCCACCTGCCCCGCGACGTCCTTCCGCACGTCCTGGCCTCCTTCACCCGCGCCCTCGCCCCCGGTGGGCGGCTGATCCTGGCGACCCACGTCGGCGACGGCGAGCTCGAACGCACCGAGTGCTACGGCGGCGTGCCCGTCCGCTGGACCACCCACCTGTGGCGGCCCGAGCAGCTGCGCGACCTCCTCGGGCGGGCCGGACTGCACCCCGAGGCCGAGCTCCTCCTGCATCCCGACGAACGGACCGGCCCGGGCGTGGTGATCATGGCGCGGGCACCGGGACCGGCAGGATGACCCCGTGACCGACCCCGCCCCCACCGGCGTCCCCGGCGCCGAGCTGCTCGCACCACAGGTGGACCTGCCACTGACCGAGCAGGAGGCCGCCTACGTCGCGGCCGCCCGGTCGGCCAACACCCGTCGCGGCTACGCCTCGGACTGGCGGGAGTTCAGCGGCTGGTGCGCCCGGCACGGGCACGAGGCCCTGCCTGCCGCCCCCGAGGCGCTGTCCGGCTACATCACCGAGCTCGCCGGGGCCGGGGCGAAGGTCGGGACCATCAGCCGCCGGCTGTCCTCGATCCGGTTCGTGCACGTCATGCGCGACCTGCCCGACCCCACCGACGCCCGCCGCGTCACCGCCGTCTGGGAAGGCATCCGCCGCACCCACGGCGCCCCGCCGGTCCAGGCCCGGCCGCTGATGCCCCCCGACCTCGACGACGTCGTCGACGCCTGCCCCACCACCCGCAGCTACGCGACCCGCCCGGGTGAGGACGACCTCGCCGGCCTGCGCGACCGGGCCCTGCTGCTGGTCGGGTTCTTCTCCGCGCTGCGCCGCTCCGAGCTGGCCGCGCTCACCGTCGCCGACGTCGCCGACCACCCGCGCGGCCGCGTCCTGTCGATCCCCCGCTCCAAGACCAACCCGTACGGCACCGAACCCGAGCTCGTCGTCCTCCCGCACGCGCACCGGGCCGCGCGCTGCCCGGTCACCGCGCTGCGGACCTGGCTCGACGCAGCCGGGATCACCGAGGGCCCGGTGCTGCGCAAGGTCACCCGCGGCAACCGGGTGACCGACCGGCCGCTGCACCCGGAGTCGGTCAACGAGATCGTCCAGCGCGCGGTGGCCCGTGCCGACATCGGCCCCGGCCCCTGGTCGGCGCACTCCCTGCGCGCGGGCCACGTCACCTACGCCCACCAGCGCGGCGCCTCCGACCGGGCCATCGCCCACCAGACCCGACACCGCTCCCTGGCCACCGTCGGCGCCTACATCCGCATCGACAACGCCTGGGAGGACAACTCCGCCGCCCTGCTGGCAGGTCTGTAGCCGTGCCCCTCCACCCGCCGATCGAGCCCCACGACGCCGGTGTCCTCACCACCGACGACGGCCAGGCCCTCTACTGGGAGACCTGCGGCAACCCCGACGGACGACCCGCGCTGGACCTGCACGGCGGGCCCCGGATCGGGTGCCTCGGCCGGGGCCCGCCGGTACTACGACCCCGAGCGGTACCGGATCGTGCTGCTCGACCAGCGCGGCTGCGGCCGCAGCAGACCGCTCGCCTCCGACCCGGGCGTCGACCTGGGGCGCACGCAGACCACACAGCTGCTCCTCGACGACATCGAGCGGCTCCGCGAGCTGCTGGCCATCCACTCCTGGGTCGTGCGGGGCGGCTCCTGGGGCAGCACCCTCGCCCTCGCCTACGCCCAGGCCCACCCACAGCGCGTCGACGCGCTCGTCCTCGCCGCGGTCACCACGACGACCGGGCGGGAGGTCCGCTGGGTCACCGAGGACATGCGCCGCATCTTCCCCTCCGCGTGGGACCGCTTCGCCGGCGCCGTGCCCGCCCACCTGCGTGGCATCCGCCTCGTGGACGCCTACGCGACCCTGCTCGCCGACCCCGACCCGGCCGTGCGCGAGGACGCCGCCCGCGAGTGGTGCCGCTGGGAGGACACCCACGTCTCCCTCGCACCGGGCCACCGGCCGAGCCGACGCTCCGAGGACCCGGCGACCCGCTGACCCGGGGTCCGCACCACACCACACCGCACACCGGTCGCCGGCCCGGCCACCGGACCTCCCCGGCCGGCGCCGGCCTCTCCCGGTCTTGGCGGTTCGGTTGTCGTCGTTTCGTCGACGATTCGCTGGCGTCAATGCTTCATTGACAGAGAAGGGCTGCGACGTGGGAGTCGCCGGCGGCCCCTCGTCCGCACGGCCGCCCGGACCTCGCCCCCGCCCTGGACGCGATCGGCGTGAGAACCCGTCCACCCCGGCGGCACGCCCACGTGTCCTGTCGACGCACGAACACGGGGCGTCGATGACCGACCGGGCCGGGGAGCCGAGGCCAGACCGGCCCCCGGCCTCGGCTCCCCGGCCCGGACCGCCTGGTGATCCGCGCCGACCGGGGTAGCGCCGGCACGACCGGCCCGGCCACGGTCGTTCCGGCCGACAGCGCGAGCCGGCCTCCCCTCCCCCGGCTCCGCGGCCGACGGGTGTCGCCGCTCGGTTGACCGGGCGTACGCGTCAATGATTCCTTGACACCGTGAGTCCCGGCGCTGTGGTCCCCGGCGCGTTGACCCTCCGCCCACAGCGGCTCTACATTCCGGTGACGATCCCCGGTGCCGACTCCGTGCACCCCGCCTGTCGCAGGAGTGCACCCTGTCCACGATCCCGCTGTCCTGCCTGGACCTGAACCCGGTCCGGCCCCCCGGCGGAACCGCCACCGACGTCGTCTCCGACGCGATCGTGCTCGCACGCCACGCCGAGTCGCTCGGCATGCTGCGCTACTGGGTCGGCGAGCACCACCTCAACCCGGTGCTCGGGTCGACCAGTCCGATGATGCTGCTCTCGCACCTCGCGGCCCGGACCGAACACATCCGGCTGGGCGTCGCCGCCACCCTGGTCGCCTACCACCCGCCGCTGCGCCTGGCCGAGGACGCGACGCTGCTGTCCGCCCTGTCCGGTGGCCGCACCGACCTCGGGCTGGGCCGCTCGGTCGCCGCCCGCACGCCGCGCACCGTCGGGTTCGACCACGACCGCCCGCACGTCGAGGCCCGGCTGCTCGAACGCGGCCTGGGCACCTTCAGCGGGCGCTGCGACCAGCTCCTGCGCCTGCTCGCAGGCAAGGAGCCGGGACTGCAGGGCACGCCGGTCGACCTGCTCGACGCCGTGACCCCACAGGTCTGGGTGCATGCAGCGGGCGAGAGCGCCGAGTACGCCGCGCGC